>NZ_JACRGA010000001.1 GCF_016217785.1 Methanobacterium sp. | reverse complement strand
ATTCAATGGCAATATCCACATATTTCTTGCCTTCCTGGTCTAAATTAGTGTCAACATTTTTACTGGACAATCGTTCAAACCGATCACTCAGACCTTTAAATTCAGAATAAAAATCTTCACCTAAAATGGCAAAGTCATAATGACCTCTCCTGGAACGTTTAGGAACATTATCACCTCTAGGAGGAAATGAATGCTTTCCCCTGATATATCTATCAGAATCATCTTTATCAGTAAAAAATCGTCTTCGAGTTGGATATTCTGCTCGCACTAAGTTCCCTAATTGAGATAACTTACAGAAAAATACATGATGCAGATCATGTTCATTAAAAAAACAATTCCTATTCTTTCGAAAATCTTCTTTCAATTCTCGGGTTGCATTTTGAACTATTTCTTCTGAATTCAATACTCTACACCCCCACATTTTATTAATGATTTATCTTTAGTTAAATAACTATCAACTGAGTGATAAGATGATAATATAGAAAGCAGATTAAGATTATGAACTTAATCGCATATACCTTTGCCAAACGCTTCAAACATTTATTTACTACTTCTATTTTCCTAAAAGCTTTAGAAATTCAAAATTAAATCGTTTAGCTCTTTCTAGAGAAGTTCCAGCTTTGGTTCTTTTTACAACGGTGTTCATGTCATATTGAAATGATGATCTCTTCTTTCTTTCATAATCAAAACTTTCAATAATCTCATCACTCATATTATTCAGATCCATTGCCTCATATTTCGCAGTCTCAAAATCTTCCAGAAGATTTTTTGCTAGTTTATCCCTCACATAAACAATCAAAGCATCACTGGTTACTTTATGAGAGATTCTATCGCCCACTTTGTATCCTAAACTAAAAAGCACTGCATTGGTAATGTAATACATAGAATAATATGAAGTCACAATAACCCACAAAGATGATAAATTTTCTCTGAAAATATAGTCAGCAACCTTTAAACTGTCTTCAGAATTGATTCTAAATGTGTTAATTATGTCAGTATCTGGATCTCTTCTAAGGAGTAACTTTTCCTTAAAATATCTTTTAACATTATTATTTGCTTCTTTTATTCTTTCCTCATCCAACAATTTCCATCACCCGATAGTAGTCTTCAATACCCACTAAGATCACGTTGTATTTGGTTGCCTCCGAAACAACACTGAATTCCTTACTTCTAATCATCATCATAAATTCTTCATAGGTGAAAAATATTAAGTGAATATCCAGGGGAAGGATGGATAGGGTTCTTTCAATCTCTTTTTTCCTGTTTCCTTCAGCAATAACCATCAGATCAATATCCGAAGTTTCAGAAGCAGATCCTTTGGCATAGGATCCAAACAACAAGGCAATGAACGGGAAGGGCAGAAAGTTTAATTTTTGCTGGAGAACTTTAAAATCACTATTTTTAGTTAATACATCTCTTCTTGCGTATTCTGCGCTGAATATCAATGAATTAGGTTTTTTGAGTAGATTACACTGGTAAGCATTGCCCGTTTTTTCTAAATCTATTATATTTTCTTGTTCAAGCTTTTTAATGATATTATAAACATTTGTATATCTTATACCAGTCATTTGAGATATTTTACGAATAGTTGGAAGATTATCACCCTGTTCAATGAGTTTTATCAGTACATCCTGTGTATTATCTTTCATTAAAAACACCATTATAGTAAATATACTATAATATTATAGTAAACTTACTATAATTCTTTTGGTGTCTGAATTGTAATAAATAATAATAATTACACATTAATAAAAGTTCATTTAAAAATAATATTTACTCAGAAGCAATACTACTTCGGGAAAGATGCAAAGTGTGAATACTTAGATTACTACTCTGTCCATATGATGACTGATGATGAAGCCCTCCGAAAAACTCTAAAACTCATAACTACCACTTATATATGTGGGTAAACAATATCATTATGAAAAAACAATATTTCTATCAACAATAACACTCGAAGTATAAAATAAGGAAGTGTAAAATGTTTAAATCACACTCACAAGCCACCGGTATATGCATCACAACCCTGTTTTTGGGTTTGGTTTTATTTTTTTCTCTAAGTGCGGTTTCTGCCGCGGATGGATCCACTTTATACGTGAATGGAGGCACTGGAAGTGATCTAAATAATGGAACTGAATGGGTCTATGCTAAACAAACCATTCAAAACACCCTGGACTCGGCACCAGATAACAGTGTAGTGAACGTGGCCAGCGGTACTTACACCGAAAACCTAAAAATAACCAAGAATGTCACCCTGGTTGGTGCTGGAAGCTCAACCACCAATATCGATGGAAACAATAAGGGTAGCTGTATCCAGATCAGCCCCGGCGTAACAGTAGAAATTACTGGATTCAATATTGTCCGTGGTAATGCCCATTCTGGTGGAGGGATCAATAACCAGGGCACTTTAACCCTGAAAGACTCGGTGGTTGCAGATAACCGAGGCCAGCTTGGTGGGGGAATCTGCAACAATGGCCCCTCAGCAGTGTTAACCTTAAAAAATACACAGGTTATCTTTAATAGTGCCTATCACGGGAGTGGAATTGCCAACCACAGGGGGACCATGTTCCTGGAAGATTCTAGAATAGAAGAAAATGAAAAAGCACTTTTCCAGGGCACACAGATCTTCACCACCGGCACCGTGTATGCTAATAACACAGTTATTGGAGGTAAAATATACTACAGCGATGGTACAACGCGTGAATCAGGTAATTACGCTGCATTTAGTGATGTTTTTGGTTATATCAACAATCAATTCGGAGGAGGAGAATCCTCAGACACAGAAGATCCCAATCAAGCAGTAGCAGAGGCTGCATCCACCGAAAAAATAGCCAGCACCACCAATTCAAAGGAGAAATTTGTAGGTATGCAGGAAACCGGAACCCCACTGAACTATCTCACCCTGGCATTTTTAATGATAATATGCGTGTTTAGTTTAAAAAGCGTTAAACAGAATTTAAAGATATCCTAATTTTTTTACAATGTAAAAACTTTTATAATTTAAAAATCACCAGAGATAACTTCATTCCCCTACTACTTTTTCTCCTTTAAAAACCCCGCCGTAGGGGATTTCGGAGCCCTAGTCTGTCACCCGTTACAAACCTTGATGTGAGCTGAAACGCTTGATATACTACTAAAAACCCCTATGACATATGACGCCTGCTAGATTTAGAGGCAGTCATTATTTGATTCTTTTCCCTATATAAAACACATACCCATAATACGCTTTGTATTTACGATATAACTCTGCCTCATATTGCTGATAGGCTATGAATTCTTCTGCGGATTTATTGCCCTTATACTTTTCCAGTAAAGATTCCTGCATTTGGGGATGCTGAACTTCATAATAATATGTCCAACAAGCTTCGGGGACAACAAAGGTAGCAATGGGAAGATAACCTGCTTTTTGCATTTGATCAACCTTGTTGGATATGGTGTCTATTTCGGGATAGGCTTCTTGCCAAAAGTCCTGAATTTCGGTGGGTCGCTCTTGGGTAAACCAGGTATTTTCTGTAACTGCGATATATCCCCCTGTTTTAAGAAATTTTCGCCAATCTCTTAATCCACGTTCAAATCCAATGTTATAAATCGCACCTTCCGACCAGATCAAGTCCAATTCTTCTTCTTGAAAAGGAAGATTTTTCATATCGCCCTTGACACCTTTCACTCTATCTTGGAGATTTTGGTTTTGGGCGTTTTGGTTAAATTGTTTGATAAACTCTGGAAATAAATCAACACCGATAACTTCGCTCGCCGTGTTTTGCGCCAACACCCTAGTTTGACCGCCTGTTCCGCAACCAATATCGGCAATTTTGGATTTTGCAGTAAGACCATCTATAAAACTCAAAGCTTTAAGCGTTACTTCGGAACTTCCAGGTCCCTGCCGCTCTGTGTTTCCAAAGTAATCATAAATAATATTCAAGTCAAATTCGTGAATCGTTTGGTTTTCGTTACTCATAAACTAATCCCCCTTGATTTTATTTTTTGTCAATTTTCCGTACTCATGCTTGCCTCTAACGGTTGCGTATATGAAATGAAGCAGATTGTGGAACTAACATCTCTAACCACCGAGAAACCCTGCTCTGGCTGAACTGCCCGCAAACACCCTGGTACTGTTTATTATAACTGTTACTGGCTTGATTATATCTGTTACCGCTTTATCATATATACGTTGTTAGCGGTAGTGCTTATTTGTTCAGCGTTTTAATTTCCTTTGTTAATACATTTCCCGCTATTCCTATAAATCCTTTTTAAGATAAATCATATCAACAAGTTGTATGTCACCCTCGAAAATAGGGTGGTCGTAATTATCTGTGAAAAAATTCTTTACTCGATATGACTTTCGAAATCCACAACTTTCATAAAACGACAAGATTGCAGGGGTTTCGCCTGTCCCGACAATCATTGCTTGGTAGTCGTTTTTGTAGAAATCAAAAATGAAATTTATCAACGCTCTACCGTACCCTTTGCCCTGATATTTCTCGTATGTCGCTATGTTTTTCAACTCGCAGTTTCTGCTATTTATCGGCACTACGACGCAAACACTTTTCAAATCATCGTCATATAAAGCAAACAAGTCTCCACTCGGCAAATACTTGTCAACCATATCTTCCTGCTCGTCTGCCAACAACAATAAGGCAAGGAACTGTTTCTTATTTTCCATAATTTTTTCTATTTTCACCATTTATTTTCACCATATCTCTGTTGTTTCCTAATTTGTCAAGTTTTATTTTCCGTCTTATCTCCCCGTATTACCGCTAACGGTGGCGGTTGACCTGTAAGGGTTTACGAAGCGATTTGGTTCCAAGTTATACAAAAGATGAAGCGAGCAACAAACCCTGAATAGCCTACTGCCTAGGCTTTAGAATGACCATATGTCATATATCAGACATTTTCGATGAAGTTCCTTTAGCATACGATCCAAATCCTTTAACATACGATCCAAACAAATAGCGATGAAAGCGAAAGGTAAGAAGTTATTAGAGTTAGTATAATCATATTTATTAAAATCATTACTTAATTTATAAAGCTCTATTTTGTTATTTGATTAGAGGTTGAATCTTTTTTTTACTTCTCAGATACTCCTTATGACAACTATCAAAACTTTTAATGATCATAGTAAAATACACACATCTACTAATCATTAAGTGTAAGATAAAGTCGGGAAAAGACTGGTAAAATTTTATAAACGATTAAAGAGGGGTTCATTATTCCTAAAGAAGAGTAAATATTTTTAGAGGGTTGAGATCTATGGTTGAAGATCAAAAATTACAAAAGAATAATATAATTCTTTACAAGGGCGATGAAGGGGCGGCAACCATTGAAGTTCTTTTTAAAGATGAAACCATGTGGTCCACACAGAAAACTATGGCAGAACTCTTTGATGTGACACCATCAACCATAAATGAACATTTGAAAAATATATTTCAAATCGGTGAATTATCTAAAAAGTCAACTATTAGGAATTTCCTAATAGTTCAAAAAGAAGGTAATAGAGAAGTTAGTAGAGATATTAATTTTTATAATCTGGATGCAATTATTGCTGTAGGTTATCGGGTGAACTCTAAAAAGGCTACGCAATTCCGTATTTGGGCTACTAACGTCTTAAATCAATTTATAACCAAAGGTTTCGTTTTGGATGATGAACTTTTAAAAAACGGAACCCGTTTTGGTCGAGATTACTTTGATGAATTACTGGAAAAGATCCGTGAAATACGTGCCAGTGAACGTAGATTCTACCAGAAAATAACAGACATTTATGCACAGTGCAGCTTTGATTATAACAAAGATGCTGAGATTACCAGAACCTTCTATGCAACTATTCAAAATAAACTTCACTGGGCCATAACTCACCACACTGCAGCAGAAATCATATCAGAAAGAGCTGACAGCTCTAAAAAAAATATGGGCATTACAACCTGGAAAAATGCACCAGAAGGGAAAATCCTAAAATCAGACACTGGTGTTGCTAAAAACTATTTATCCCAAGAAGAGATTTCTGAATTGAATCGTATCGTTAACATGTACCTGGACTACGCAGAGAACCAGGCTAATAGACATAAACTCATGTCCATGGAAGACTGGGTATCAAGGTTAGATAAATTCCTAGAATTCAACGAATATGACATCCTAAAAAATCCGGGAAAAGTTACAAAAGCAGTAGCTAAAGAGATCGCCTCCAAAGAATTTGAAAAATATCGAGAAATCCAGGATAAGGATTATATTTCTGATTTTGATAAGGATGTGGCTCGGAAGTATTTGGATAAAACTGGAAATGGATACACTTAATTTTTCTTACCATATTCAGGTTTTTTTGATAGAAACCTATTTTATTTCAATTTATTCACATAGAAAGACTTAATTTAATTCAATATCAAATAATAAATCTAGTTTTATCTATAAATCCATCAAAAACTACATTTTAACATTAATACACTAATTACAACTATGGAGATTACTAAGTGAATGGGAAAATTTACAAATTAAAAGACAATGAGCTGGAAGTAGTCCATGAAGAAAAACATCAAAACGAAAACAACTTCCAGGAGTTACTATCCAAATACCCTGATCTCATCCCTGGTGACTGGATCGATACGGAGAATCCTCGCAGATGGCTCTTGGTAGGTCGTGAGATTGATAACATAGACCTCTTCCTCCTGGATCAGGATGGAATCCCCACCATAGTGGAAGTTAAAAAAGGAACTAACCCTGAAATCCACCGTGAAGTAGTGGGCCAGATCTTTGATTATGCTTCAAATCTGGTTTTCTCCCAATCAGTAGAAACCATTATCTCCCAGATAAAATCCAACAACCCCATCACTTGGCAGGAATTTTTAGAAACCCTTCCAGATGAAGAAGAATTCTTTGAAAAAGTGAAAACCAATCTAGAAGAAGAGAAAATGAGACTCATCATAGTATCTGATGAGATTCCCAGAAATCTGCAGAACATTATCGAGTTTCTAAACAATAAAATGGAATCAACCGAAGTTCTGGCACTGGAGATCAAACAATACACTGATGATACCACTGGAACCAGGACTTTAGTTCCCAGGTTAATGGGTCACTCCAGGATTATAACACCCTTGGAACCTGAATTATCAGAATCAACCTTTTTCGAGAACCTGGATGATGTTGGTGTAGATTTCTACCAGGAATTAATGGATTTTGCCAGTAAAAATAATCTCGAGAGAAAATGGACCCGGAAAGGATTCTTTTTAACGATTCCCATTGAAAACCGTGAAGTAAAGATACTGCAATGCTATTCCAAGTTATATTCCTTCGGACAGAGCGTATTCTCCACCCAATTTAATATAAGCAAAGAAGTTAGAGGTGGAGATGAAATCTTTCAGAAATGTTTAGATAGTATTTTAGAAATGGACGATTTTTACAAAGTAGGCCACGGTTTCGGATTTAAAATAGAGAAAAATTTGGATGAAAATCAATGGAGAGAATTTAAAAAAATACTCGTTGATATGAAAGTGAAAATCGAAAGAAACGGGGTTAATTGATAAATAGAAGATAAGCCCTCAAAAAAGGAAAAAAAATAAATATTTATTTTTACTACTTTTACCACTACATTATTTGGATATAAGTATACTATAAGTTCCGGAATTAGTAAAAACTAAACTTTCAGGGTATATAGTCCACCCTGCATTTTCAAAAGTGTTTAAAGTTTCACTAACACCCAAAGCATCGATAGTTACCAATTTCCACTCTTTCTTCAATCTCGCGTTGCTCTTTTCTTCCAGTTGTTTTCGTTCTTCTTCTGTTAAATCAAGAACTTCGAATGCTTCGTGGATTTTATCAGTAGTTATTTGTTCTTTTTCTTCACTCGTTGCATAAAATTTATGTCCTTTCTTACCCTTTTTCTCGAATGTTGCCGTATTTACCCCTCCAAATTTGATAAAATTTAGATTTAGTATGTTACTGGTGTAATGTATTATGTTGTCGGTGACGTTTATTATTATGTAATGGTGATGGGGTGGATGGTTATTTTCAGGGGGTGCTCCTGCTCCTCCACTTATTAGGAATGAGATGAGTCAAAAACCCTTCAATAATTCGTTTAAATCCCCCACAAACTCTAAACCAGCATTTCTACCGGTTCCTGAAAGTATTAATAATTTTTCTTTTTTATTTTTCCTAAATAATTTTATATTTATTCTGGATCGGAGGGATTCGTTAACTTTAGCCGTCATTTCCCCCAATTTTGGAGCAGGAATATCCACACCTTCATCCCGACTGGCGTCTATTTGTAGTTCTAATTCTTTATTAACAATTATTATTTTGATAGTGTCATCAGTAACCTGTAATTTTTCGATTTTAGCTCCGTTGTATGTTGTAAACTTGTATAATCGTTTATTATGGAGTAAACCGAATATGTAACCTGTAAAATAATTACCGAGCCATGGAATTTTGGCAATGGATCCAAAAAGAGATAAATCAACTTCATCAAAATGGTTAGTCTGCATCCAAATCCATGATGAGGGCATGGATGAACCCCAATCCTTCTCAATATATCCTTTTCCCCCCGTGAAATCTTTTTTCTTATTGTTTATCTCTACATATCCCTTGATTGAATGGTTGAAACTTAAAACACCATGGTAACATTCCATAAAAGGAATAAAGGCATAAATCCCCATAACCCCTGGAGATAATTTTTTAACTGGCCATGGAAAAATGTTATCGAATTTCATTTTGGCTGTAATTTTTGTGTGACCATCATCAATATCAAGGTATATATCATTCATACTGAAAAAGTTATTACCAATTTTGATTTCAAATTTTTCCTTATTCGCCCAGAAGCTTGAAAGTGGATATTTAAAGTAATGAAGATCCTGGTTGCGTGCATCCATGAACATTACAAAAGCATGGGATTTATTTAGTTTTTTGGTGATGGATACTCCAACAATTATAGCGTAAGCTATTTTTTCATCTCGAGAAACAGATTTGAAGTACCATCCTTCAAAATAGTCTTTTTTCTTCCCTCTGCCCTGGAAAACTTCGGGCTTCCAGATTTTCCCCATCAAAATCAGTTCCCCCTCAAATCATTTCCACTATCATATTGTAATGATTAAATCGAACCCTAAAACACGTTATTATACTTTTTTCAATGAAAATATCTTGGGAAACAAATAATTTAACCCTATTAAATAGTATCTTATCATATCAATTATTATATGATACTATGTTTACATTTAAATTTTAACGTGGCAGAACGCTCTAAATTATCATTTCTAAATTAAAAAGTAGATTCACTTACCCATTGAAATTGGATAATCCATACCTAAATAGGATAACTCCACGTGTATTAGGTTGCACCGCTTTGATCTCAGACAGTAAAGTAATTTCACTCACCGGAGTTACATTCTGGTAGGAATCATAGGTTTGAAGTCCGGCTACGATCTTCCCGGGAAGAAGAGCGTTATATACTTTAGCCCAGTTTTTTAAACCGTTTATGCTATGAGGATAGTCACCTATATAGAGCATGGGGACTATGTAGTCACATAATGGGGCTATCATGTAGTAATATTGGTTATCATCCCATCCTTCGGGCTTCACGCAAAGGGAAAAAGTTACTCCCTGGGTGTCCTCCCTCATGGCTTTAATCATTGGAATATAGGAGGGCATATCATAGGTTTCCACATCTAAATGGACCCCTATGTCCATCCCAGCAACCTCAGAGGCATGACTGAAACCTGGAAAAACCCAGGCATGAGTTTTTATTCCCACAGAATCAGCCTTTGTTTTGGCTTCAGTTAGTATGGGTAAGTAATTATCATTTTTTACTAAAACGTATACATCTGTAATTCCAGCAGTTTTTAGACTTTTAAAATCGATTTGGGATATGGGTGTGACACCGGGGTTAATATAATAACCCATGATAAAACCAGTCCCCACCGAGGGGATTTGGTACAATGGAGTTACAGGGCTGGTGTAAGGCACAGGCAATGCTCCAGTTGTGGTCTTAGTAGAACTGGAATTCCCAGCTGCAGCTGCACAGCCCAGCATCAGCGTAAATAGTATTAGAAATGATAATATCCATTTGTATTTAATTTTAACCGCCTTCAGATGTATTTATATCATCTTTAAGTAGTGGGATCCTTATATTTAGATGTGATATTTAATAAACCACAAATTCTTTGTGAGTAAATTTTATTCTATATGGAATAAAACCTTTATTAAAACTTTAGATTAATATGGGGTTTAAATAGCATATAATGTGCATCAAATATTAATCAACCCCTTAATTATTGCCCCAATAATGATAGAGTAGGTTACATTAATCATGGTTCCCGCTAAAAAATATAGAGAATTCTTTTTAATATCCTCCTCTCGGATAATAGTTTTGGCTGCAAATATTATAGCAAGGGCAATGTAAGCATCAAGAAGCATGAAAGTTAGTATCAGTATGTTTTCACATTTTCCAATAATAAAACCAGTATCCCATTCCTTTTTCTCAGCAATTTTTCCCTTCTCTGCACGGGAAAGGATGAATCTAATTATAATTCCACTGGTGGCAATTAAAAACAGATACCCCGCAATAATGATAACTATTTTAAGTTCCAAAATCATGTTGATCCCATTCTTAATTCTTTTAATGACTGGTTAAGTTCTGCTTCCATTTTTTTAATTTCCTTCCAGTTGGAAGACATAAGGTGATATGAAACAGTCTGCTGAGATATACCCAGTTTGCTGGCAACTTTCCTCTGATCACCCCATCTTTCATAGGAGTGAATAATCTCTAGCTTCGCAGAAGACCATCTTTTCTTTAAAAGATAAATTAGGTTTATGTTATTGGTAATGAGTATGTCCAGTATTTTATTACTTGTTGACATGTTAAATATTAATTTTTCTTTTTTAAGATCCATTATCAGTTTAGAGGCCTGGTGGAAGGCAGGACCATCCATCTGTGAGATATCTTTAGTCTCGAAACCTGTATCAATTTTACCGTTAACCAAGACAAATCGGATTTTTACAGGGTATAAATCATTGGAAATCCCATCAATTATATCATAAAGCGGTGCAAGGTTTCCCAAAAGGCAACCGATCTCATCTGATCCCTTTATAATCTTCATCTCAGCTATAATATTATCATTATGGGCTTGATTAATAGCATCACAGGCTTTCATGAGCTTTTTCTGAAATTTGGCTCTATTTTTAATCTTTTTTGATGAGACGATATCTCCCAGTAACACATGTCCTTCCCTGTTCATGAATTATATTATAGTTCCCCACATATATAAATACAAGGATATTCTCTGTAAATAATTATACCAATATATATTTTGTATAATGGGTTACTACATTATTTTAAGTAATCATCAAGGTCAGGACTAAATTGAGAAATCAATATATCAGATGATGGCTAAAGCCACATGGATCTTAAAAGTTATATCAGTTAATACACCTAATTAAAGCCATGAATAAATTAAAACCTATCTTAACTTTCCGTATATTTTTAATTCTCATAATTATCACCTTAAGCACCATTCCATCATCTTTTGCATGGAGCTGGGATACTCACTCCCAGATCATAGACACTGTTTACCAGGGGTTACCGTCTGATGTGCAGAAGAACCTCAACCTGGAGTTAATGAAAAATGCATCTAACGACCCTGATGAAAAATTCAAAGACTTCACCTACCACAGCTATCCCAAAAGCTATGAAAAAGCTAAAATATGGCTTGATAATGGAAAAGCTGCCTACGACAAAGGGGACTATGATGAAGCTAGCACTGATTATGGAATTGCCTCCCACTATATATCCGACACCTTCTCTGCACCACACTGCGTGAGCAAGGAAGCATCCTCTGATCACAGCAAATATGAAAAACAGGGAACCAAACTCAAACCAACTGCCACTAACCAAGGCGGAGAATTGAAAACCTTAATGCAGAATGGTTACACCCAGGGCGGGACCAGCTGGAATCAATGGCTGGAAACTAAAGACACTAATATTGTACAGAATAACCTCAATGATGCCGCATCGGTTTCATTATCCGCCATCAGTAACAGCATAAATGTTAATGCCACCACCAATTCCACAACCAGTACATCTAACGATGTATTATCCTCGTTATATGAATTAATAATGAGTTTCATTCCGGAGGATAATAACTAAATCCCCGGCGATAACGACTAAAAAAAATGGATATTTGAAATATTCATGAAAATTAAGTGATTTTTTGTTATATTAATATAACATAAACTCCAATTTGGGATAAGTTTTAGATTTATAGCAAATATACTATGATATTATAGTAAAGTTACTTTAATTCTTTTTAACCCATATTTGCCATTAAATAAGGATTATATACTAAAAAGAGCCATAATAATAAATATAATAATCTTTAATGATTTTAGGGGTGAGAAAAATGAGGGTTGATTACAAAACTACTATAATAATGTTAATTTTGGCTTTAAGCATCATCATGGTATCTGGATGTACCACTGATAACTATAAAACTTTTGACAAAGCGGGTCTGTCATTGCAGTATCCTGGAAACTGGACCCAGATCAGTGCTCCAGCCACTGACCAACAACTGGCAAACCAGTCTGGTTTTAATATAACCGGAGTTTTCATTGATGGTAAATCCATTGACAATTACACCTTCATCATGGAGATTGGTGTGGGCAACATCACCAACAGTAGTCTCACTGCCGTCGCTGACAATCTGAATAACAATTACATAATAAAAGAAGCAAATCAGGCCCCCTTCGTTAACAGAACAAGCCTTAAAAACGGTTACGAAGCCATAGTTTACACCTATAATGCCACTGGAGCCTCTTCACACCTAACAGTATTTGCAACCACCTATGTATTCACCAAAAACAACCAAACAGCTTACTACATTATATTCGCAACTCCCAGTAACAATACAGCCGAAAATCAGAAAACAATACAGAATATCGTGGACTCAATCACTATAAAGTAAGGGTTTCCACCTTACCTTTTTTAATTAAATTCATTATTTTCACACAAATTTTTATCTCCACAATAATTTCATTATGAACATCATACCAACAATAGATTATTATTTTAAAATATAGATGGATAGAATTGAAATACCTAAGGAAATTCGGGGAAGTGAGTTAACAGTTATCTAGAGCGTTTTCTTAAATAGTTACACCAATATTAAGTGATTTCATCCATTCTTTTATGGGTTTCTAATTCTTTTATGGATTTCCATATATGGGGACTTAAAAGATTGTTGAAAATGGTGCTTCTGGCTGTCTGGTTATATAATATGAGTTTTATAAGCTCTTCTATGGTTTTTTTATTTTTCCAGGAATCAAAATGGGCTTTATATCCTTGATTAACCAATTTTTCCAATTCATTTCTGTTATGTCCACTATCCTCGTACTCGTATATGTGGTGGTTGGTCTTCCAATCTTCTGGACCGATTTTACCCCTCTGGGACATATCTTCCCAAAGTTTTGTCCCAATAAGTATGTCCAATATATTCATCTGAATTCCGTGCGGTTTCAATTGGTGTATAAAATTGATAGTTTTCTTTAAATCTTCCATTGATTCTACCGGGGCACCTAAAATGAAGGAAGTAATAACGATCATATTCGCTTTTTTTGCGTTTTCAACAGCTTTCATGGTCTGTTCTGGTGTTATCTTTTTATTATAATAGTCCAGTGCATGCTTCGACCTGCTCTCTGCTCCAAAATATATCACATCAAAGCCGGCATTTTTCATCTTTTTCAAGAGATCTGGAAATGCTTTATCGACCCGACCCTCGCAATAGAATTTCATTCTGATTCTTTCCTCTTTGATGAGTTCACATATTTCCTCTACCCGTTCAGGCTTATATGTGAAATTATCGTCTACAATCACTAGGTTTTTAAAGCCGTCATCAGAAAGCATCTGCATTTCATGAATTACATTCTCTGCACTCCTGTAACGAAGATTTCTACGCGAAAATGAAGCACAAGAGCAGTAAGAACATCCAAATGGACAGCCCCTCGAAGTGCTCATGGTGGTTAATTTGCCGAACATCAGAGGTATGTTATGGTAAGTGTATCCATATTCCACATCTTTAAGGAGGTTTCTATCAGGGAAAGCAAGATTGTCAAGGTTTTTGATTAAAGCAGGTGGGTTAGTGAAATAGTGGTCTTCATCAACAAAACTTATCCCTTCTACTTGGGACGGTTGAATGTCATTTTCAATGCATTCGAGAAGTTCTACAATGGCCCTGTCGGCCTCACCTTTAATAACGTAATTTACAAAGGGATATGTTTTTAATATTTGTTCTGCAGCAAAAGTTGCGTGATATCCGCCCATAACGATGGTTGTGTTGGGCAAAACTCGTGATACCTCCTGGAGCACTTCAATGGAGTTAATAAAGGAGTGAGTCGATGTATTAAGTCCTAAAATATCTGGATTTTCTTTTTTGATTAATTTTAAGAGCTCAACTTTAGTTAAGTTCATACAAAACGCGTCTACTACCTTAACATCATCACTTCTGTGCCTTTTGAGGCTGGCAGCCAGATACAGTAATCCCAAAGGGGGCCACTTCTCGGCAGTGTTACCAGGTGGTGTCGAGAATAGGACTTTCATATTGACCACATCCAACAATTGCTAAGGAACTTCTAGTTTTGTTTCTGAATGGATTTTTAACCACCAACGATATAAATGACATAACATTGTCTCTTCCAAAACCTAATATAATAATTATGCACAAATTACACTCAAATCAAACCCAAATCTCTCAATCGTATCTGTTTATTCCCTGGTGATCATGTATAGTTATTGTAAGTGCTACTAATTGAATTATGTTGATAAAGAACAATTGAAAATTAGGTCTTGTAAAATCAGATTGATGTATTTGAAATGGTATTACCGGGATTATTAGCTAGGGCTATTATTATCCTGGTTTTACTTGGAACGATTGGCACAGCCCAGACTATATTAAATACTCTTATATGCGGGTATAGATGTAAATCTTCTTGAGATTAATGTTTTGGATGAAAGGACGGTTGGAAAGAAAACCATAATAAGATTATCCCCCAGACATGAACTATAACATTTTAAATCCTTTTAATAGTAAATACTTCTTTTCAATGTTTCGTGGAATATTTATTCCCTTTTATCAGAATAAATTAAAAATCATGTAAATCAACATTAATTATTAAATGGATGAGGATGTAATTAATTATGTGAAGCTCAGTATCATAATACCAACGTACAATGAGGAGGAATACCTTCCAAAACTCCTTTACAGTATAAAAGAACAGGAGTTTAATGACTATGAGATAATTGTAGCTGATGCAGGTTCCATTGATAGAACAAGGGAAATTGCCGAATCATACGATTGTAAGGTTATTGATGGAGGGTTGCCTTCCTTGGGCCGGAATAATGGAGCTAACATAGCTTTAGGGGAGTACTTACTATTTCTGGATTCAGATGTGGTGCTTTCTGCAGGTTACCTTGAATCTGCAATTGAAGAATTTGAGGAAAATGAGCTTGGAATTGCAATTACACAAATAATACCTTTAAGTGACAGAAGCATAGACAAGATTCTCCATAAATTTGCAAACTTTTTTATGAAACGTGTGGAATCCATAAAACCACACGGTGCAGGATGTTGTGGGATATTAACCACTAAAGATATTCATGAAAAGGCTGACGGCTTTGATGAAGGCATGGACTTTGGCGAGGACAGTGATTACATTGAGAGAATTGGAAAGATATGTTCCTTCAAAGTATTGAGAAATCCAAGACTCCTAGTTTCTACCAGAAGACTTGAAAAAGAAGGATTAAAAGATCTGGCATTTAAATACACTAAAAGTACTATTTACGATTTTAGGGGTAAGAAAATCAGTGCAGAGGAATTGGACTATAAGTTTTGTCATAAAAAGAATTAACAAACAGTTTAAATACTATGAAAATTAATCGATATTCACATTTAATTTGTGATTAAATTATGTTTTCAAGAGCACAGTAGTTTTTTTTTAGTGATGCTTTTTATGAGTCTTATTTTGTAGGATAAGAGTCTTCCACAAGTTTTATAGCCTATGGAAGAGAAGATATCCTTGGTGCCAACTAACATAATGGATATATCCGCTGCAGCCATTTCAACTCATCCCCTATTTAAGAATCAATGTATAGGGAAACCATCTAACTTTTTCTTAAATAAAAAAAATATTTTCTTAAATAAAAAAATAGGTTAAAATTAATTTCATCCTAAAACTCCGCCGCTTTTAGTGTAACTGGACATATCCTTTGTCTTATTTTCCCCACGGATGAAAAAGGCCGTGTGTATCACCTGGTCATGGTAAGTTAAGGATGAACCCACCACTCTGGGTCCCTCCAAGCGATGATCCCAGCCATACCCCACTGATTTGTGCTTTTCACCCATGGACAAGCGCACTTCATCCAGAAATGAACGGGCTTTATCCCGGCCATTAAATCCACCTTCACCTTTTTCCTCCTGAATTAATGCTTCCAGAGCATAGCTTTTAAGGAGTTTCCTGTGGAGAATGTAGTAGGCAATCCCACTGGATATAATATCCATACCCATAACCTCTCCATTAACCATAACCAGAATTCCCTTTTGCCCCTCCTGTACTGGGAATGAACAGTTATACATTTTTAGATCTTCCTCCCTGGAGAGGTAAACATCCTGCATGGCCCTGGTCCTGGAACTGACCCCGGCATCTTGAGCCATATCATCTATCTCATTCCAAACCATCCTCTGGTCAGAGCGAAACTCCCCCTGCCTCTGCAGTGATTCATTAACTGATGCAGATTTGGATCGGCGCACCCTGTAAGAGGCCACATTCCCGGACTCCCTGAATTTCAGAGAGTTATAACTCCATCTACCCTGCTCAGTGCAGCTCACCGGGATCACTGTTTCGCAATTGGGTTTCAGCAATATAGTGGTGTTCAGCACACGGTTCTGCTTGGCACCCACCAGTTCCTCCCCATCCAATAATAAAACAGGAACATTAGCCCGGTTAATTACATTTAATTCAGGAACTGAAGCAATATCATCGATTTCAGTCACAGTTAAAAGATCGGCATCCAGTGCTTCCTTGAGGGTGATGTAGAGAGAGTCATTCCCACTGTTAAAAAGAGGGAAAACTGACATGCCCTTATATTCCTGGACTTCCCCTAATTCCACCTGGTAAATGTAATCTGCTATTAATTCATCCAATTAAACCATCTCCTCTTTTTAGTTTCTCCCTACCTTTTTCGCCTTTAATTCCTGATCTTCCATTGCGGATCTGATTTTCTGTTTTAAAACCGCGTGGTCAACTGGTTTTTTTAGGAGTGCATAAGGAACTGTTTTAGCTGCTTCTCTCAGGATGTGCTCATCATCCTGGCCAGTTATATAGATCACTGGGATCCTTAAACTCCTGATCCTCCGGGCAGCCCCAATCCCATTTAATTTTCCTTTAACCCCAATGTCCATTATAATAAGGTCAGGTCTAATCCGGAATGATTCCCTAACTGCCTTTTCCCCTGATGAAACAATAGGTTCCACTGTGTAACCCCATTCTTCCAGTTTTCTTTGAAGACCCAGGGCAATGACACCCTCATCCTCCACCACCATTATCTTAAAATTAACCATTTTCATCTCCCCTCTAAAGCTAATTTAACAGGTACTTTAAAAAAATAAAAATAAAAATAATGGGAATTTTTCAAAAGAATATAATTACGGTGTTTATCAGACAGATATAGTCTGGTTGAATATATTTCCTTTATCACTACCACCAGAGAAACTAGAATCATAGAGCAAAACCTGTACTTTTGCTGGAGTTCCTTTCTGATACAGTGACGCTGTACCTCTTGCCTTTATGGTTTGACCGGCTTTGGCATCGTTGATATTCCAGGCTAGAGGACTACGGTCTATAACTGCCCCACTTGAATCATACCAGACCAGTACCATTTCTAGATAACTGGTGTCCTGCTTAGGTACAATGTCACAGGTTACGTAATACATACCGTAACCTTCAGATGACACCTGGAGATTAGTAACATTCACTGAATTCTTATTTCCGGAACTGGTACAACCACTTATGACTACAACAGAAAGTATAGCCAAAACTACTAATATTAAAGCCTTCTTTTTCATAGCAATCCTCCTATTTTTATCCAAGGATGAAAATCATTTCCTAAAAAATTATTTCCTAAATATAGCTACTAAACCTGCAATAAGGAGTAAGATGAACCCCAACACTCCGAAAAAAGATATGCTTATTAATAGCCATATAGAGCTTATTATTAAGATTATTCCTCCCCATTTTGCATTTCGAGTAACATATATAGCCCCAACAATTCCAAGTACTGAAGCTAATATGGCACTAAATCCCAACTCAGGGATAAAAAGTAGAGCAAAAATCCCACCAAATAAACCAAATATACCACCAACAAGACCTAAAGCTAGTTCAATGGTTCTAGATGTTTTTTCTCCTTGAATTTCATTTTTCTTGGTTTCATTTACGACATTTTTTTCCATTATAATCCTTCCATTTTTTTATATTGAACCTTCCCATAGTGGCACATATCATTCATATTATGATTATTCTATATAAATGTTAATGTTTATCATTAACAAAGTAGTTAAAATACTGACAACATTATGGTAAACCAAACATACGTAATATAAAAAAGGTCAGTCAATCATTCAAATACTCACTCAGCATCAAAACACTAATATACAGGTTAAAGGAGAATTAAATGTAATAATCAATATAAAACCTTAACAATTCTACCCGTGGTAAAATGGAAAACACCTTAATATCAACAATTTATTCCCTGGAGCCGGTAATGGCCTGCATTACTCAGTTCTCCCCTAATAAAATCATTCTCCTGAGGGAGGAGGATGCTCCGGATAAAATAAAAGAAGCAGAGCGTATGCTGCAGGAAACTGTGGGTAAAGTCCTGGAAATAGTGGCTGTACCCACCAGTATCTACAACGTGGTTATGGTTGCCCGGGACACAGCAGAGATAATAGAAGAAGAGTATGCCCATGGAAGAAACATCGTGGTTAACATCAGTGGCGGTCGAAAACCACAAGCCCTCGGGGCTCTCTTTGGGAGTTACGCCCGTCATGATATGGTTGAAAAAATCGTCTACATCACCGAGGAAGATAAGAACATCATCGATCTGCCCATACTAAACTTTGGAATATCCAAAACCAAACGGGTAATCCTGGAGGAGTTGTACGGTGGTGAAAACAACGTCAGGAACCTTTCCACCAAGATTGGTATAAGCAGGGGAATGACCTACAACCACATACGTGAACTACGGGAAATGGGCTTGATTGACCCTAAAGCATTTAAAGTTACCAGTGCTGGTGAATTAGCCATTATTTAATTATAACCATCCAGATTATGTAATTAGAACTCCCTATTTAATTATTATTAATGGAATTATTATTTATGGGATTTTTTTAAATTATAAATTTAATCCCTTAATGATTTAGTCCCTAATGTTTAATTCATCAAATTTCTGCCCCATAATCATTATTTTCGTGAAATCTTGTTCCCATTTTAGAACCCCATGTGAAGTTTAGAACTCCCCATGTTTTTAGAAAAACTTATGTAATACTAATAAGTGACATAAATATTAATAAAGTAAGATTTTAAATACAATGGATAATAAGGAGTTAATCATTAAATGAATGGGGGTTGGGAATTTGGTTAAATTTTTACACACTGCAGACTGGCACCTGGGAATGAAATACAGCCGGTTAGGTGAAAAAGCTGAAAAAGCAAGGGATATAAGAGTAAAAAGCGTTAAAACACTATTGGATCATGCGCGTGAAGAGAATGTTGATTTTGTATTGGTGGCGGGTGACCTTTTCGACAGTAACGATGTGGATAAGAGACTTTTAAACACTGTTTCTGAAATACTCCAGCACACCCCAGTACCCATTTACATCATTCCCGGTAACCATGATCCTCTCACCCTCGACTCATTATATTGGGATCCAGTTTGGGAAACCTTAAATAATGTAACGATATTTAAAGAATCCAAACCCTTCACCTTACCCCACCATAACGTTACCATCTACCCCTCTCCAGTCAGCCAGAAACAATCCAAGAAGGATCCCACTGACTGGATTAAAGTTAATGGTTCTCCGAGTAAGATCAAAACTAATGGATCAGAAACTGAAATTAAAAGTTCAGAAACTGAAATTAAGAGTTTAGAGAGTGAAATTAAGATTAATGATTCTCTAAGTAACGGTAAATATCAAAATGCCAGAAATGAAATATCCATTGGCCTGGCCCATGGGAACCTGGCTATTGAAGGGTATATAGACAATCCCAACTTCCCTATAAATCCCAATCGTGTTACCATATCAGATCTGGACTATCTAGCCTTGGGAGAATGGCATTCTTTCCGTACTTTCCAGGACTCAGAAGGTATCAACCGCACCATATACCCTGGAACACCTGAAACCACTAAATTTGGTGAAGAAAATAGTGGAAAAGCAGTCATTGTTGAGATCGAAACCCCACATTCTGCACCAGTTATTCAGGAACTTGATGTAGGCACCCTTGTCTGGGAAAAACATAAACTGGAAATTAATAGCAGGGCTGATGCAGAGACCTTGCATCTTAACATCCAGCAAACACTCAACCCCCAGAACAGGGTTTTATCCTTAAACCTCACAGGAGTCACAGACCAGGACACCATAAACTACCTGGAAAACTTTCCCAGCCAATTCCAGAACAAATTCATGCACCTGAATATTATAAAAGATGACTTATTCCTTAAACCCAACCTTTTGGAGCTTAAAGCACTCCTCCCTGAGGGGGCTGTGGTTAACCAGACCTTTGAGGCCCTGATGGCCTTGATGAAAACCCAGCCAGAAATGCAGGAATACTCTGATCTGAACCCAGAACGCACCAGGGAAATATTCAGCGAACTCAAGGGTAAAGATGTTATGGAGGGACTGTCACCTGAAATCATTAACCGGGCATTCCTTTTAATGTACCAGATGATCCGGGAGGCAGCACCATGAACATCCAAACCATCCAACTGGAAAACTGGAAAAAATTCACCGAACCCGTGAGTATCCAGCTAAAAGACGGTTTAAACGTATTATACGGCCCTAATGAAAGTGGTAAAACCACTCTAATTGACTCCATCATCACCACCTTCTACTCCAAGCACACCAGTAACTCTCAGAAGATAAAAAATCTGAAACCATGGGGCACATCCCTCCATCCCAGAAGTAGTATAACTTTCACCAAAAATGGTCAGGAATACCGTATCAGCAAAGGATTCCAGGAAAAGAAGAGTTTACTGGAGAAAATGGACCAGGGATCCTGGATGAGAATCGCTGAAGGGGACAAGGCAGATAAACAACTCATAGAACTGGTGGGTGGTCAAATGCCCACCCGGGGTGACACCAAACCAGAATACTGGGGTCTGGGACAGACACTGTGGATGGTACAGGGAACACCCATCATCCAGGAAGAACTCAACGATGAAACCCGTTCCTCCATGCAGAAAATGGTAGGGGCCACCATTGAATCCGAAGAAGAAAAAAATGTCCTGAAAGAGATCAATTCCAGATTCCTGGAAAATTTCTCCCCTAAAAAGAAGGAACTAAAAAAGAAAAGCCAGCTGGGAATCCTAAAGGATGAAATAGCCCGTTTAAAAAATGATCTGAACGCTTCCCAGGAAAATATCAACAAAAAGGAAACCCTGATGAGAACCCTGGAAGATAACCAGATAATATTTGGAAAAAACAAAGCTAACCTGGAAGCTGCACTTAAAGAAAAAGATGAACTGGATGAAAAGGTTAGCGAAGCCAATGAGCATCAGCGAAACCGGGAAAAACTGGAAAGTGAAATCAACAAACTAAGAACTGAATTCCAATCATCCAAAGAAAGGGTTGATGAAATTAATAAGAGTAAAAATGAAATTAACAGAATAATTAAATCCAATGATGAAATTAATCTCCAGTTAGACCCTTTAAATGCCGAATCTTCAAACTTAAACCAGAAGATGGAAGATAACACCAGCACGGTTAGAGGTTTAGATGAGAAGATCAGCAGCTACCTTGAAGAAAAGAGGATCGTGGGAATAGCCCACACTGCAGTTATGGATGAAATGAGTTTAGATGGGAAGGAAAATCAGTTAAAAGAGATCACTGACCTTAAAGAAGATTACCAATCCACTAAAGAAAAGTTTGATTCTATTTTAGTACCTGGTGAAAAAGAATTCAGTAAAATTGAAGAACTATCTCAGGATATTCGTGATGCAGAAACCAGTCTTAAAGCCATTGGTTTGAACATTAAGACCACCACACCCCAGAGAATGTCTGGTGAGATCGTCCTGGACCACGATAAGGAACAATTCAACTTGGAAGGTGAATCTCAAACCTGGACAGCACATCAATCCGTGAAAATAGTAATTGACCAGGTAGGAGAAATTGAGGTAACAAGTGGCAGCCAAGATGTGCAGGGAATGAAGGAAACCCTTGAAAAAATCAAAACCCAGTACCAGGAACTGATAGATCCTTACCCTACCAGTGACTTATCCCAATTGAAAAGTTTAATGAATCAAAAAGAATCTCTGCAAACGGATCTTAAATGGCTCCAGGGACAGCTGGATAAAAAGGATGAAAAGGGCGAAAAGGGCATTTCAAATGAAATTTTAACCCTAAAAAATAGGATTAAATCAAATTGGAATAAGATCCCATCTGGATCTGTTTATTCAGAATGTGAAGGTAAAGATAAATCAAGAGTTAGAGAGGAGCTTTCTCGAAAGATTAACCAGATCGAAGATGTGATTAACCAGTTGCAAAAGGACCGGCACCAGTTAAGTGAGATCCTGGAAAATGATAGGAAAACTGTTAAAAACACCACCAATATCATTGTGGAATTAAAAACGCAACTCCACGGTAATAACCAGCGCAAAGAAGAGATTGAGAATAGATTAACCAGGTTAACTGAAGATGGAAGATCCATTGAAGAACGGGACTACGAATTAAACCAGCTTTCTGTTAAAATCGAACAAAAAGAACGGGCCTGGAATGTTTATCAGGATGAAATAGAGGAAATTGAGGTAAGACCCTTAAAAACCTTTGAAGGTTTGAATAATAGGGTGAAAAGACTGGATGATGAAATCCGCAAACAGGAAATCAGTCATGCCGGGATGGAACGGGAGCTTTCCATGCTCATAGCCCAATCAACAGATTCCAGTGTGCTCTCCGAAAAATTAGCACAACTGGAATTTAAGGAAAAAGAACTGGAAACTGAAGTTGCAGCCATTAAACTGTTATATAGCCTCACTAATTTCTACCGGGATAACACCATCTGCAAAATCAGCCAACCCCTGGAAACAAAGGTGACCGAGGACATGGATAGATTATTCGGCCCTAAATATGCCCTTAAATTCGATTCAAAGATGAAGCCAGAATCTATACAGGCCAGTGGCCAGGAAGCATCACTGGATATTCTTTCTTTCGGGACCCAGGAACAGGTATGGTGTCTTTTCCGACTGGCACTGGGAAGTATCCTCTCCAGTGGAGAAAAACAGCTGGTGGTCCTGGACGATCCTCTGGTAAACACTGACCCGGTGCGGATGCATCATGCTCGGGAGATACTGGAAGAAAATGCACGCAATATGCAGGTTGTGGTGGTTACCTGTGATGTGGATAAATACGATTCATTATCTGGAGCCAACTTCATTTCCATGGATGAAATTAGACCCATGAATGTTAAATAGGAGTGAATAAAAAACTGGATTATATAAAATAAGATTGAATACACTTTCAACCCCATACCCCACCTTTTTCTATTCTTAACTTAAATCAATATAATTAGTTCCGGACCCTCAACATTCCCACACCATCCTATTCCTGAAATAACAATTTTAGTATAAGTCCTTCGGTTTATTAATCTTAAAATTCATAGAATATGTTAGAAACTGAGGATTTAAAATAATGTTAAAGGATTTAA
Organism: Methanobacterium sp.; assembly: GCF_016217785.1. Taxonomy (NCBI): domain Archaea; kingdom Methanobacteriati; phylum Methanobacteriota; class Methanobacteria; order Methanobacteriales; family Methanobacteriaceae; genus Methanobacterium; species Methanobacterium sp. The sequence goes on along the minus strand of NZ_JACRGA010000001.1, from coordinate 11,426 downwards.
ATAACGTTAAAATATGGGATAAAAAAGATGAAGAAAAAAGATAAATCAGCTGTAGTCCCTTATTTGGATAAGCGCCTTATCAGACGGCTTCGTATTTACACCTTAGTAATGGTTATCATGCTAGTGGTGATAATATTTGAGGTTTTACAGGGCGCCTTTAGCATTGCCTGGGCCGTTGGTGGTATACTCATTGGTCTGGGAATCGGGACCCTGGTAAGCCGCATGTACCGCCTCAGCTGGGATGAAGACACCAGCCAAGTAATAAGCAGGATCGACTGGATCGGTGCAATAATCCTGGTGTGTTATCTGACCTTTGTATTCACCAGAACACATTATCTGTCCTACTGGGTGCATGGGACCCCATTATTGGGCCTGGTATTCAGCCTCACCGCCGGTACCATGCTTGGCCGGGTGCTGAGCACTGAACACGGTATAAAAAGGATACTTAAAACATGGGATGTTTTGGACTTTAGAAAATAGACAGACCCAAACATTTTATATTGACTTCATACTCAGAGTTCATACTCATTTAATACAAAAAATTCACAGTACAATTGATGGAGAGAAAATCTTTCACTTGTTCAAAATTATGTTAGAGATAATTCAAAATTTTATTTGAGATAAAATTTTTATTCATAAATAAACTAAATAAATATCCAGGGGTAAAAAAAATGTTGGATTTTGGTTTAACTGACAGTAAAAATATGGATAATTATCACACTAAATTCCTGAATGAACTCAAACCAGGGGATGAAATAAGGGGTGAAATTGTAATTGGAGAGTTTCAAAAAAGTCCCATGGGAAAAAGGGAAGTGGCAGAATTCTACGTTATAATAACCGATTCCGGGAAACTTAAAAAATGGGTTTGTGAATTTGTTACCCCTTATTATCCAGAAACCGATAACATCTACGGTGAAAATGGTGGTTTGTTCTACACCTTCATTGATAGCTTGAACCATAGGGTGAATAAAACACCCCTAAACTGGCAGGATAACTATTCTGTGAATTTCAGTAGATTCAGAAAAACAGTGAACCAGCACATCTCTAGCATCACCCTGGAAGCAGTTCCCCCGGTTAATTCTGATGCTAAAACTGTTAATATAATGGTGAAAGATGCGGTGGTTAAAATTGAATCCAAAAAACGTTCCCCTGCAACCATTTATGACCTGGCACAGGAGGACCCTATAATTCTCATGGCTTACTCCCATCTGCGCAACAAAGGTGACCGGATAACCGTGAAGAACATTGCCTTTGAACTGAAATCATCCCTTGATGATGGGAATATAACTAAAAGTGCCTATCAAAATGCTCTGGACCAACTGCACAGGTTAAAGCCTTCGGTTGATTTTCAGTAACAAAATTTGTACATCAAAAAAATAAGTTCAGTAAAAAATGAGGGCACAGATCATAATAATGATTATTTAATATAAATCTATAGCTAAGGGTTCAGTTGTACGTAACAACTCTATTATTCTTTTTAAAAAATTTACTGCAGATTTTATCCCTGATTCTACTTCTTCTTTAGTGGGTTCAACCTGGAAAGAGTATTGTCCTGCGTGACGGTTGTTTCTCATACGGTCAAAAAGAATTATCCAATTTTCCTCCAATAATCCTTCATTCTGGTAGGCTTCAAGATATACTCCAATACAGTAATGGCTTTTTTCGCGCACACCATCTCGATATAACACTGCCCTTGCTGCATGAAAGAATACCAAATATGTTGAAAGCTGTGCTGAGCTATATGCACTCCCCTCAATATTTTTATGAGACTCCTTTAACCATTTATATGATTCCTGAATAGAACGCTCACTCTTAATAAGTGAAGGTTCAACTTTCAGGAGTTGTCTTCTTCGAAAACAGTTCTCAAGTGCATTCAAAAAGGTTCACCTTCCAGTAACAATGAACCTATCTGTAGAGAATGGTAAAAAGGAGGATCTGTTTTTTTCATCTGTTCCAGTTTTTCTGGTGTTAAAATCAATATATTCACCTCAGAATTGGTATTATTTTTGATATTTTTATATAACTGATTCATTTCATCCTCCGAGGGGTAATTGACCACTTTAATCCATATATCCACATCACTGAGCTCTGTGTTGGTGCCAGATGCCCAACTTCCATAAAGACCAACAGATTCAACCCATTTAGGACTAATTTCATCCCATTTCAACTGTTCCAGACTAAGTAGTATTTTTAAAGCTCGTGTTCTAGCATGATTAATGAGGTAATATGTCTGTTTTTTCCTGTTGAGAAAATTCTCCGCTTTCATAGTCTTGAGGTAACGTGACACCATACCCTTGGATACTCCAGTTTCTTGGGTGATCTGGGAAACTGTAATCTTCTTTTTTTTGAGTACGGTTTCCAGTATTTTCATCCTTTCTGGGGTTTTGAATAAATGGAATAACATCAAACATAGTATAATGTTTACAGATTATAAACTTTTTGTTTATGATATGTAAACATAATGTTTACAGTATGTAAATAAATTAGCTGACATTATCATTAAAGCCATTATTCTTATTACTTTATGTAATAATATTATATAAATTTATTATTAATTTAGGTCTATTATTTAAAAAAAATAAGGGTAATTTAAATTTATTGTTATGGATAAAACCCCAATATTTAGTTCAATGGCTACTTCTAAGCTGTTCTTCCTTACTTTTAAGTCCGGTAGCCAGTAAGGTCATGGCCACTGCTATCAGCCCTATGAAGAGATATGCGTACTGGTATCCCACCAGTTCCCCTGCATAGGATCCAATGAAGGCTCCCACCAGGGCTCCTCCCACCAGTTGCCCAATACTGGTTATGATATTTAAGAGGGCCTGTCCGGATGCTCTTTCAGATGGTGGGCTTTCCACCAGCATGATGTAACGGGGAGGTGAGCCTATAGTGGTGCTCATACCCACACCAATGAGGATGCTGGCTGCGATTAATATGTAAAATGTTTCAGAGAACATACTGGCGGTAAAAAGTCCCACAGCCATAGCCAAGGACCCGATAAGCATGATATTCCTGGAACCGAACTTATCCAGGAGTCTTCCAATGACTGGAGCACCCAGTGCCATGGTCAGTACCAGGGGTACTAACATGAAACTGGCCTCCTGTGATGAAAAGGCTAAGGATGTGATAACAAAGGCCGGGATGAAGACTGTGGAGGCCTGCACCAGTCCGGTTCCAACCATTATACTATTAACCAGTTTAACCTCCCTGCTCCTGAAAAGGTCAACCTGTATAAGTGGATTCTGGGCTTTATTTTCAATCTTCCAGAGGATTGGAACAAATATCACACTTAAAACCAGGTAGGGTAACACATCCCAGGATAAGATGCTGCTGATGAAGTTGTTGGTGTCTATCTGGTTGATTCCATAGGCCAGGAATGTCACCGTAACTCCCAGTAAAATTATGCCCAGCCAATCGAAGGTGATTCTAGGATTTCTCTCACCCCTGGGGAGGATGTAGAGACTTCCAACTATAACTGCTATGGTTATAGGGAGGTTAATAATAAACAGCCACTGCCAGCCATACTGGAGAAGTAAACCTCCCAGAAGGGGCCCCATAACACTGGACCAGCCCCATACTGAGCTGAGGATCCCCAGTGCACCTCCCCTTTTTTCTGGGGGGAATATATCACCAATGAATGCATTGGCCACCGGGAAAATTCCACCGGCACCCAGACCCTGAATAGCCCTTCCCACAAGGAGCATTTCAAATGAGATTGAGGATATGGTTACAACCGAACCAATGGTGAATAAGAGGATGTCCAGGATGTAAACTGCTTTTCTACCATAAATATCAGATAATTTGGCCATTACTGGTGTTCCCATCATGAAAAACAGTATATAAATGGTGAACACCCATGAAAGGATTCTTTCATCCACAGTGAAGAATGATTGGATGCTGGGGAGTGCTGGGCCCACGATCCCTATATCCAGGGACCCCATGAAGACACCCACAAAGAGGAGAATTAGTATGCGATTCTGGCCCTGATTTACCATAAGAAGAAGTACTGATTTATAATGTAAATAAGTATCTTTTGTAAACTAATGCTGATATTCAATAATAATCAGTATTAGTACTGGTATAACAAATTAATATAGTGTAATTATATAGATTTAAATCCATTAATCAATGATTTTGTTGTATTAATATAACTTAATAGTAGTGGGAAATATTAATGATATCAAATTACATAAAAGAATAATACAAGTGTATTGTATTTATAATCTATATCGCTATCATCATAAATCTAAATCTTAAACTGTAAAATTCTTAAATTTTTTAGTGGGGTTGTGGGTTTTATGAAAATACAAAGAGGAAGTCTATTCCGTCCGGAGAAGGATCACTACAGTATTGCAGGCATATTATTATTGATTGGTGCTTTCCAGTTTTTCATGGCAGTTAACCTGGCAGAAACCCAGTTTCCAGGATACAGCACAACCATGAACACTCTCAGCCATCTGGCTGGAACTGTTCCACCAGTGGAGCCTTCAGCTACCATCTTCAACATCAGTGCGATATTAATGGGAATTTTAAGTCTAGCCAGTGTTTATTTAATTTTAAAAAGTGGAGGATGTAGGCTTTTCTCCACATGTCTAGCCATAGCATCTACATGTGCAATAGGTGTGGGACTGTTTCCCAGCTACACTGGCAATTATCATATATTCTTTGCCAGTTTAACCTTCATTTTTGGTAGTTTAGCTGTGCTATTCTCTTACCGTCTTGGTTTGAACATTCCCATGGTAATAGTGTCCCTGGTGGCTGGTTTCACATCTCTCATTATTATCATCTCTGGACTGGTATGGGGACTGGGCAATCCAATCATTACTTTTCTGGGTCCGGGTGGTGCAGAAAGATTCGTTGCCTACCCGGTTCTATTATATCTACTGGCCCTGGGAGGTTACCTCACCAGCAGAGGAAAGGACTGGGTAAAGATAAGATTTACTCAAGGGTACTTCTAAATAAATTTTTTAGACTCTCTAATTGGCATATCCAGTGAATCATTGCAATTGTCTCATAAAAAACAGTATTCTAAATAATTCTCATAGATTATAGGGAAATATTGGAAAATATAAAAACAAAAGGTTTAATTATCCCCTACACCAATGTATAATATAGATAAAATTGTTTTTTTTCATTAGCCAGCGGTAACATATTATTAAAATATGTTTTTTGGGATGTGGATATGAACATTTTAATTATTATAATTTATGAATTAAGCAATTAATTCGAAATAAGATAACTTTGGAGGATTGGATTTAATGAATGACCATCTGATTGAATCTCAAATACATACTAAACCCTATAAAATGACTTTACAGCCCCAGTTGCTCCGGAAGGATCAGTTGAATGTTTTAAATAAAAATATCATGCCCCTGCTAAAAAGGCAGGGAATTGAGCTAAAAGATGTGGGGGAGTCTTTTAAAACTCTTTTAAGCCCATTACGAATGGAAAGGATTAAAGAAAACAGGCCATTCTATCTAATTCTTAAAAGCAGTTCTCACAGCAAAAAACCAGTAACTGTACTCATAAACACTGCTGCTAAATAAGAGTTAAGAACATAAATTTTTTTTTAAATCCCTGATCTACATTTTTCAATATATTCCAATAATTCCCTGCCCAGATCAGAGTATATGGTAAGTCTGCTCAGGTCCATTGGAACATGCAGTCTCTGTAGTCGGAAATAATCCCCATCGGGTGCCTCGTAGGGACGGATAAAACATTTCATATCTAATCAAACATTTTATGTATTTGATTGATCTATTTTTTTTTCCAATAAAAATCTGTAGTGTTCCAGGAGAATTCATAAGGTTTTAATTGCCCATAATATCCTAATTATCCTAGTGTTTCTACCCAGATTCCTAATGGGTCCTGGTTTTTTCTAAATACCACATATTTTGATGGAAATTACCCTTAATTAGTTATAAGAATTAGAAAATAAAATAAAGGAGTTAGGAATAAGAAAATATTTAGGAAAAATTTATGTCATCTGAAAAAATCATTTTGATAATGATGTTGGGGATTTCATTATTCATGGTAGTTATTTCTGGCTGCACCACCCTGGAAGGGGATTATGAAAATAGTATTTTGAGTTTAAAATTCCGGAAAACTGGACTGTGGACAATTCAATTCAAGTGATGCCCTGGTCAGTTTGAAATCCGTGATTTCAGGGGATACTTTGATTTATATTCAAAGTAGTGATGTAGAACCTGCTGAGATTATTGAAGGATACATTAGTAATTATCCAGTGGAGTACCCCCGTTTTGAGGTGCTTAAAAGAGAACCCGTGCAGGTTAATGGTCGGCAGGGTGAAAAACTGGTTTATAAAAACAGTGCCACCAATGATTATTTACTGGTAGGTCCAGATTACGTCTCATCTGTGGTGGTTTTTTCAAAAGATAATAAGACTTATATCGTCAGCTCCAGTGAAGTCCTGGTAGATGCCTATTATTCCCATGTGGAACCAGCCATGAATGTTGTGGTTGGATCACTCCGGATTAAAGGTAACCTAATGGGTTCCTGAATCAACTATCGCTTCTTAAATAAATCAAGTATTTTTTGGATAAATGCAGAATAATACGTGCTGAGAATAATACGTACTATTTATTAAATGTAAAATAAAAATCATTTATAATAAAGAATAAAGTCTGAAAAACTGAAATATTATACTAATTGAAAGTAATGATGTTAATTTAAAAGTAATGAGGGGATATGTATATGGAAAATTCACCAGATGTTTGTATTGCATGTAATGCACAGATTCACCCCGGATCAAATTTTTGTACAGAGTGTGGTAAAGCTGTAGAAGAAACAACACCAGAGACTGTTGAAGAAACTCCAGAAGAAACTGTAGAAGAAGTAGAAGAAACTGTAAAGACTATCCAAGAACCTTTAAAAGAGGAAATCTTAGAAGAGACAATCCAAGAAACTGAAAGTTCACAAACCATCGTTAACTGCCCCCAGTGCAACGCTGAACTAACACCCGAGGACAAGTTCTGCACTGAGTGCGGAGCTAAAATAGAAGCCATCACTAACTGCCCTAAATGCAGTGCTCCCATTCAACCTGGCACCAAATTTTGCACTGAATGCGGTACCAATATCAATGAATATGAAACAGACACACCAGTTACCCGCGTTCAAACAGGTAACGTGCAAACGGATATCCCCGCAGCAAATATTCCTCCAAAAGTGACGGCTAAAAGCAGTAATGATCCAATGGATGAACTTAAGGAAACCGGCATAGGTTTAATGCAGGATGTGGAGAAAACCGGAAAGGGTTTAATGAAAGATCTGGGAGGTTTCCTGGACAAATCTTCTAAAAAATCAAATAATACTATTAAACCAGCAAAAAAGGAACAGCACTTTTTAGTCTGTGATAAGTGTGGCGGATACTATGAACTTCAGAAAGGAGAATCTCCAGAAGACTTCTCTGATGAATGTGAATGTGGTGGCCACTTGGAACATAAAAATCAACATCCCTGATTATTCATCATCCCTCACTGTGTGTGTAAAATGCCCTCTGGTATCGTCTATCCACCCCCATACACGATCCAGATGGTGCAGTCCACATCACATGCCTTTTAATAACATGAAGCTTCAATTATTTTCCATGTCCAGGGGTGCACTTGCCAAATTCACAACTGTCAAATTAATTAAAGCATCATCAAAATCTATCACTAAAATTAAATCCACCACTAAAAAATATTCTGACTTCAATAACCATCATTCCCTCAATGAAAAAGTTGGATTACTGTGAATAAAATGGGATTTTTCGATAAATTAGAGATTTTTCGATGGTGGGCTCAGGATAAAGATAATATTAGAATTCCTTTACTAACGATTTTGATTATTTTTTCTTTAACTAAATTATTAAAGTGTAATAATATTCATTTAATATGGAAATAATATCAATATTCATCAACATCTGCGAAAAGTTTATAACATTCATATCTTTAATTATTAATAATCATATCCATAGGGGATGAATGGTGTGACCTGTCAATTGACAATTCGTGCGGGGGATAATGGTAAGATCAGCCCAGAAGGAGAAGTTATAGTCGGAAAATCCAGTCATGTTTATCTTCATGCCCAACCAGAACCAGGTTACCAGGTGCAGATGTGGTATATTAACGGAAACCAATTATACGGTGGCACAAAACAGTTCCGTATTACTGCTGATGAAGATAAATTGGATATCCATGTAACCTTTTCAAAAATTTAATAATCCCCAATTCATTTTAAATCCCATTCGTTTAATCAAGATCTTTTTTTTAAGATCCTTTTTACTTCAAATTGAATTATTAACTTCAGATTGATAATTTTAACCAATAATTCATTGAGATCCTTTTTTACTCCAGAGAGTATTATTTAAATCAAATGATTCCCCTGGATAAATCAAGGAAAAAAGCATATAACAGTAAGCATAGATCATATACTGGTAAAGTTATATCCAATTTACAGGAGTCATCCTCATGTCCTCGGATTATCTTAAAAAAGACATTGAAAGGGTAGATAAAAAATTTAAAGAACTTAAAAATAAGGGTGAGCTTGAAGCCATTGAAAAGAAACTTGATTCTTTGGAGGATAACCCCAGCTCGAGTTCCATGGATGAAATATGGGTTCAGATCTACCGTGATGTCCTGGATTTGAAAAAAAAGAAGGAAAATAAGGATTAGTCACCAAATGAAGGTTTACTTTAATGATTTATATTTTAATTCACGATTTTTATTTGAATATTCTAATTTATAACAAGATTATCTTATAAACCCATGATTCCCTTATAAACTGGATTTATTCTATTTAAGATTAAACTGATTTACTTTTATTTAAGAATTTTTGACTGATCTATTTTACAAATTCATTTTCTCTGACTGAATTTTTTACCATTGCCCTGGGTAATTTCGCAGTTTTTCCCAGGAGGACTTTAATACAATTTATAAATTCATAACCCAACCCAATAGCCTGTTTTAAATCCTCAGGACTCCGGGTGGATTGGAAATAGTGTTGGTCCTGATAATAAAGATTTAACATGATATTCAATACATCTATACACTCTTTTCCTAGATTTCCATCTTCGCAGTATTTTTCCAGGTAATCAATTAGAAATTGAGGATTTTCCACAATGACACCATCCCTCAATGTTACTGCTCGTGCTGCGTGAAGGCATGCAAAATAGGTTGAAACCCGAGATGAACGATAAAAACCACTTTCATAGGTTTTTTCGGCTTCTTTCAACCATATTTTCGCTTCTTTAAGGGATAAAGCACTTCTTAATGGAGAAGGCTCCACCCTCTTGAGATGACCCTGATAGTACAATTCATCAATTTTGTCCAAACATACCACCATTTTTAATAGAAGATAATATTGCGTTAATTTATTAACAAAGACTACGGTAGAACCATAATCTGATATTAATACTTGTTCAAAGGTTATATTAAATATTATTCCCAGATGAAATTGTTAAAGTATTAGGGAAACCATTCTTTTTTCATTGAGATATCTTAAGGATGCCTATTTAAGATTTAAACGGGTTGGACTCATTAGGGGCATCTTTTTATTAGGTGTTAATCATATATTGCCATGGCAACTTATTGAGGTGTTATATTTGAATAAAAAAATCACTGTAATAATAGGAGTAGTAATTTTAATCATAATAATGGCCTTTGTTTATAATATAGTGGCCTCTGGAACACACTACAGTAGTAAAGATAGTGAAGGGAATGAGATTTCCTTTAATTATCCCAATGGATGGGCATTCCAAGAACGTACACCGGGTACACTGATACAGGGAGAAAAAAACAGTACAGATAATTCTACCTACCATTCAGTGGTCACCATTAGCAAAATCTCTTTAAATGGAACCTCATTGGAACAGGTTAAAAACAATGATATCTACTTTAAGACCGGTAAAGTATTCAATGAAACCAACCGTACTGTAGACGGAACTCAAGCCTCGGTAATTGACATTGAAGAAATGGCAGGTCCAGAAAGGGGTAAATTAGGTGAAGTTAAACTGGTACTCTTCAGTAAAGATAATTACATTTACACCATATCATTTGTTACTGGAGGGTCACTGGAGAACCTGAAGAGTGATATTGACCATATATTGAACAGTTTCCACACCGGAAAATAAAAATTTTAAATTTAATTTTTTTTTAAATTTCTTATTTTATTAAAACTTCATTAAATCATGATTATTTTAACTGGAAATTTTCTTTATAACCATGGAGTCTGCAACATTCTGGTAAGCATCCCGATATTTCTGTGCATCGAAGTTCACGATCATGGTTTTAACATCAGTATATTCTGAGGTTAAAAAAACATAACTACATACTTGAAGACCGTCCTCTATTTTAATCCCTGATTTATCAGCGATGGTTATGCTTTTTCGTTTAGTGAAAGATGATAAGTCTGTTCTGTTACTTTTACAATAAAACACTTCCCCCACAAGGTTCTCGATGTTGGTACTGGAACTGTTGTAAATTTCCAGCTTACAATGGGTACTGTTGGAGTTATCCATCACAACCAGGTCTGAAGGATACTGGAATTTCACCCACTCGTTTTCAAAACTTCCCCCAGTGCTGGTTTTATTAACAGTTGCCGTAGTTCCAGTGATATCTGTACATCCGCTGACGACTATAGTGCTTAAAATAAGGATTAATATCAGTGATAGGTAGTTTTTCGTTTTAAATCCCTCACATTAAATTATGTATTATATTTACAATATTGATGTTATTAAAAGTTAATCCACATATCAGTTTAAAAAGTTTAAATCTATATTTTCTTGATAATCATTCTATAAATATCCATTCTAATCTATAATCGTTCCAATTCTTCTTTATAAATCATTTCAGGCTTTATCAAATGTTTTTTCCCAGTTAAATGCTTTAGTCTTTCCCCACAATATATGAATCCTTTCAAAAATCAGGAATAAATAAAATAACATCATGAAATAAACTATTTAAAAAAGATGGGAGTCAACAGTTGCTCGATTGCAACTGTGACCAAATATTAAATTTTACGAGTTTTAGCCTGTTATCACTGTTGATGATGAACTGTGACTGGTTGCATAATATCTCTGGGCGTAACCATTACTCCTGTAATCGTAATCAACCCAGCTGTTACCATTCCACACTTCAACTGAACGATGGTTGGATGAGTAGCTGTTTGCGTACTGAACTATGCGTGCTCTTGTACCTGATGAAGTTAATGAACCGTATAGTGCTGCACTGTTATCCCAACAGTCACCTGTTCCTTTTCCACTGCTCCAGCTGCTACTGTAAGATCTGCTGTAGCTGCGTACTGCAGTTGCATAGGTTTTTTTGGTATTAGTTGATTTGCTTGAAGTGTAACTAGTGTCACTGGTACTTTCTTCACCGGCTGCAGCCTGGACCTGTTCCAAATATTTGTCCCAGTTTTCCATGGCCTTT